>NZ_JAODOQ010000003.1 GCF_025398315.1 Shewanella phaeophyticola | reverse complement strand
ATTTATTGGAGGCTCTTCGGTACTAGTGGTTTGTGGTGGGACGTCGTTATTAGCTTCACAAACTTCTAGTGCATGTTGAGCATCTGCGTTTGCAATCTGGCATCGGTTGATAGCTGAAATATACACAGCTGCGGAAGTAACTGCTGCAGATATTGCTCCCGAGCATGTTGCAACATTAACACCTGGTGTATAACAGGCTAGAAGCGCTGTTACAGACATACCTGTATAAGCAATCCCTTCAGCGACTGAACATAGGTATGCGTTGGACGATCCTTCGTACCCAATAGCCGCTTTACCCCTTTCATATTCACAAGAGCTTGCTGAATATTGTGCAGGTAAACTCTGCAAGATTTCATCAATAACTGTACGCTTTGGTGTTAATTTTGGAAGTTGCAGTTCTTCAATATCTTGCATTAGAAGAAGGTATTTTTCGTATGCTGTTTTATTAGCCGAGGTAATGTTCCAATTAGGCTTTGTATAGTCGGTTAAGTTATATAGGTTAGTGTTTGTACTGTAACTCCCAGTTTTCATGATTGAAAGCGGCATACCTCCTCCTGGAGGCTCTGGATCTGGGTTGTAAATTGGCTTGGAAACATCCACAACTTCTTCCGTGTAATAATCTACATGTCTGTAGCTGTCATCAGTAAATCTAATTCGTAAATCATTCCCGCTAGATGTTATTGAAATAACAGTATTTTCAGGAGAGGTATATTTATAATTCTGCGGATAAGTATCGTGCGATTCCAAAGTGCCGTTTTCACCTTGGTAAATCGGTAGCCATTCATCTGCTTTTACTGGTGAAATTGATATTAATAAAGCAACTGCAGCAGTCATTGTTAATAACTTCATATTGTTAAAACTCCTTTTTAGACAACTCATAATTACATATTTAAAGCATTGTGTGAACAATTTGCTTACCTAATGTGCAATTGTTAACAACCTGTTTGCATTAGCTATTTGTAATATTACTTAGTAGATAAAGAGCATTGAGGTTTAGATGGAGTAAATTAGTCGCTAAGTAACTTCATCTTTCACGAAAGATTAATTTGAATGTGTACTGTGGGTGTTGTTATGAATTTTACGTGAATAGCGCTTACCGCACTGCGGGCAGGCTTTGCCTTTGCAGCTAAAGTTCATTTTAAATTTATAAAAATTGAAGATAAGCATAACTTTATAGATTTAAGAGAGAAAAACCCCTTTACCACAAGCTATAAGCTTGTAAATTTTTCTCAGGCATCATGGTCAGCGTTCCTCACAGCTTTAAATCATTCTGGACTTATGATCCGCGGAGCTAAAGAAAGCATAATAACAGAAGGAACAGTAACTATTGTTCCATTATGCAGCTCAGGAAAAGTGTGCCCACAACCAGAATAAATAAAAGCTGACAATTTGCCTTTATCAGCACTCTAATACTAAACCGTATTGGAGTGCTCACCTTAAAAGCGCACAAAAAAAGCAAGTTGATGCCACTCACGTTTCGAGTAAGATTTAAGCTCAATTAAGTGTTTTCAGTGAAAACAAACTTGAATAAGTTACAATTTCAAGTTATCAATAGTGAAATCAATTTCAATATGGCTAATGCGATTTAGCTTTCATAAGCTTTTTTATTTCCAAAACTCTTTCCTGCCAAGCTGTCACTTCTGGAGAACCAACTTTTTTATCCAGAAGCCCGTTAATTCCTAATTTTAAGCTCTCCAGTTCTTCCATTAACTCAGCTTTAGATTTCACTCTTCAACGGCTCCGTTATAAAGGTAATATGCTGTTTTTTATCTTGCAGAGAACGTAAATAAACCGCTTCTGACTCCACGGCAGAATAGTTTTTATCAACCATATCAGTAGCGTCTAAATGCGAAATTAGCGCTTTGATTGCACCCCTGTATTTCTCTGGAACCCGCATAACAACAGTACTTTCGTATTTTGTTTTACGGCCTGCACCTGGGCGCGCACCACCATGTTGTTTCTTTTCCATTTCATCCCACCTTGATTAAGTTACAGAATCAAATATAACTTGAAAATGTTACAATATCAAGCCATTTTGATATTAAAATATTGTCCAATTAACTTCCCAAATAAACGGCTGTCACTTGTATTCGGCCATGCCCCAATTCACGTGTAATTATTTCTCTAGCAGCCTTATCAGCCGCTTTTTGTTCAGTAGTAAGCCTTCTCACTCGTATGCCAGAAACTGCAGGGCAATCGAATCCGGTTAACGTCAAGTAACGTTGATGCGCGTAGCTATGGCGTAAACCATGTCCCTTACCTAAATTAATTTGAATACAGGTATTTTCATAACGTTTCATCTGTTGAACATACGTTCGTTGCGCCGGAATAAGCGATCGGCCCTGGGTCAATTGCTTCGCCTCATTCAATACTTGGCGTTGTGCCTCAGTCAAAATAGGAATGATGCGATCTCGACCGCCTTTACACCAAGAAGCATCAAGCACTAAATGATCGCCATGATCTGCTTTTTCTGGTTGGATCTTCATGGCTTCTTCGCGCCTTAAACCAAATGCAGTTTGAAGCCTGAGGGACATTTTTAGGTGTTGATCGGGTATCAAATTCAACTGCATCTGAGTAAGGGTTACACCCTTGTTATTATTAGTAATATACTTGCGATTCTCAATGCCAAGTTTCGCGTTAGACGAAGATACCAATCCTACCTTATTAATCTTTTCGCTTAACCAACGAACATGTGCCATACGATTTTTAATGGTGCCAGGGTTGAGTCTATCTTCTTGCCATTTAGCGATCAGTGCCTCGACATGCCTTGTCTTAAGACCTTTCAGAGCAACCCCTTTAAAACCAAGCTCTACAAGCTGCCTATCTATCAACCTGATCGTTTTAAATCGCTCAGATTTAGTCGCAAATGAGTTAGTGCAGTGCTGTCTTAAAAGCTTATTCGCTTCAAATAAAAAATTAGAGGCCATAAAACACCTTGAATAAGTTACAAAATCAAAATAGTTAAATACAGAAATACAAAAAGGAAAGCGCCCCGCAGGGCGTTTTTATAGGAAAAATCATGTTCTCGGCGGGCTAATAACACGGCGACCTTCTGCATACGCAAGCGGCCATTTCGGAATTCAGTTTAGTGTTAATGCTCGTTCTTAATGCCGACAGCAGAATGAACCCATCTAAAAAATCAGATGATATTGAGCGATGTGTTATTACAGGCGAATTGCCCAGATGGTGCGGTTCTGTTGAACGCTTACACCAAATCTAGTTTTATCTAGAGACCCTAAAAAACCCTGTTGGGTTCGGAGATTATTAACTTGGGAGAGTTTAGATATGTAAGCATCGAGAGATGCGATAGGAGAAATTTGAATTTACCGCAAGCTTGATCTCTGTGCAACCCGCAACTTGCTAATAATGCGCTGAGAATGCGAAAAAATGGTTATTTCCCCGCATAAGGAGCAGCATCGGGTGTATGTCACTCCCCTATGTGGAGTGACATACACCCTACCATTTTTTCACATTTAACCCGCTTGAAATTGTAACCTTTATCAAGATTAGCTTGTGCTAATCTTGAACAAAATCATCCACTGGATACGCCTTATGTCTTTCTCTCAAATTTCAGTTCTCGTTATCCTTGTTGTCGGATTTTTCATTTGCCGTCACCTGTATTTGAAACTGCCAAAGTAAAGAATTAGCCACTTCTCACTTGCCGATAGACTTCGCTAATCGGTAAGTGCTCAGAAGGCTATAAAAAGCGTTTTAAGCCCCTTTCTTGATTCAAGCCTCACAAGTCCACGTTTTTTGGCTGAAAACTCCTCAAATCTTCATTTAGAGCCCTTAGCTTTGGTTTTGACTTCGTATTTCTGCCAGACAGTTGCGAAGCAACATGCTTTTAAACCAAAGTTCAATTCCAAACACAGGCTAACGGCCGAAGGCAAAGCGAACCCTTCCGGTTCGTTCTTTCGCTCTCGCCCCTGCCAACGGCAGGAAATGGCGAGGCATTATTTGGGGGATGCCGGAAACGAGCGTAGCGAGGGGAAGGGCTGGCGGGGGGCAAGCCCCCAAGAAGGGTTCTTAATCGATGAAATTTAGATTTGTCCACAGTTCAGATCCAATAAGATCCTTATTAGATCCTAATAGATCCTAATAGATCCAAGGTGGGCTGTAGCCCTTGCACACCAAAGGATACAGCCTATCAAGGTGTATTCTGATTGGGTAAACGGTGTATTCTGATTGGGTAAACGGTGTATTCTAATTGGGTAAACGGTGTATTCTAATTGGGTAAACGGTGTATTCTAATTGGGTAAATGGTGTATGCTAATTGGGTTCTATCCATAATGGCTAAATTGTAAAATAAAAAAATAAATAAATAAAAACAAACATTTAGAGCCAAACACCTTCACCTGCACAATATTATTATTTTCTTATCCACAAATAAATAATCATAATTTCGACTCATCAAATACCTATACATATCACCGATTTTAACTGTATTAACACTCTTAAAGCATCTTTTTACCGTTCAAAAAAGAGCCAATGGTGTATGCCGAGTGGGTAAACGTCCTTTATCAAAAAATATCAATAAGTCAGAAGTCTAGGCAAATAGAGATTTGAATTTGAAAAAGATTTATAGATAAAAATGTGCAGTACGCTACTAGGAAATCAAGTAACCATGTTAAACCATAATTAGGCGTATTCTAAATGGGTTTCATGGTGTACTCTAATTGGGTTAAAAAGAAGTGGGATATATGGAAACATTAGACAAGCCATTACCTAGCGCCAATACGGAATTACTTTATAGCAATAGTAAACATCTGCTGACAATTAACAGCAATGCAAGCGTTCAGCCTAATGTTCTTCTTAGAACAGGAGTTTTTACGCCTGTGGGGCGTAGAACGAATATCAGTGATATCAAATCTCAAGACTTAAGCCAAGACCTCGTACACCTAGATTTATGCAAAAGAGAAGGGTATGACTCAGTTACAGTTAGAGGTCAACGCCTCAATATCGAAACTGATTTTAAAGTCTGGTGCGGTATTGTATTAGTTTTCAGTAAACTTGGTTACTCATCGAATACAGTCAGGATATCATTTGCTGAGTTTGCAAAAGATTGTGGTTATCCGAGCCGTCGATTCGATAAAAACTTAAGACGTCAAATCGGTGAATCTTTAGAGCGAATTCAAAGCCAGAGTCTTTCATTTCGCCGAAAAAACACGGTAAAGGCAGTCCATACCGGTATGTTATTACGTGCAATGTACGATGGTGAAGAAGATTTAGTCGAATTGATGGCTGATGAAACTCTATGGGATCTTTATTGTTTAGATTATCAAGTATTGGTTAATTTACGAATATTGGAAAAGCTACCCCGAGCAGAAGTAGCACAATGTTTGTATTTATATTTCACTTCGCTCCCCAACAAGCCTCACCCAGTATCGTTTGAACGCTTAAGAGATCGCTTGCGTCTCGAGACAACAAAAAAGAAGCAAACCGTAAGATCAAAGCAGGCATTCGTAAACTGGAAAGCATTGGTTATTTATCAGGTAACTTCACTGCAAAAAATGGTGAGCAATACTACATAATCGATCAACGTTATAAAAAACTAGAGAAAAAATAACAGCTGTTCCATTTTGATAATGTAACCTTTTCAAAAGTTACATTATCAAGTTACGTCATTTATTGAACGGATTAACCCCTTAGTATTTATTTTTTCTTTCATATTGATCAAACCTCTAAACAACTTGGCAGCTGTAATATTTTTACCCGATTCAGCCTCTAAGGCTTCCAGCCATAAATTCAGATTTGCTTTATCATTTTCTGTTAATCGCAACGGCATAGGTGATGTGCCCGTTGTGATATTACGACGGGTTGAGACCGTGGTTATTTTCCCTTGTGACTTTGGAACATTTTGGGTTTCTTTAGCAGAACCACGTCTACTAAGCCCAGTAACACCAGTTAATTTACTCATTTTATGTATTACACTTGTTATACATTGATTCGTTGCATGACTTCTTTAGCCAAGCTCTTATAGTCAGTTAGCGTAGGGCTACTCGGCTTGTAACTCAGCAAAGTTTTACCGCATACACTGGCCTGCCCAATATCCTCAGAACGGCGAATTGTTGTAACTAATACTTTACCTTCAAGTGAAGTTAATTGTTCATCAAGAAAGTTATTGATCAGCTTATTAGCTTTAGCAAACTCATTACGAAATACCGCATAATTCACCAGCTCAGTTTCTTTCACTTCTTCTAAAGCATCTAGAAGATCTGCCAAACCATTCAGTGAGAATGAACCTCCATCAACGGGTATTAGAAACATATCAGCAGCCATCATGGCATTGACTGATGTCAAGCTAAGGTTAGGGGGGCAATCTAAGATAACTATATCAAAGTCATTAGCAATTGTTTCAAGCTGCTTTAACAAAATTCGCTCTCGGTGAACTTTGGTTAAGCTCTGTTCAATGACACGACTTAGACGTATGTCCGTGGGACAAATACACAGATTAAAAATAGCTTCACCGTTGCTTTGAGCCGGCATGATAGCCTGTTGAATTGGGCACTTTTTCGAGGATTCAAATACATCTGTAATCGAGTTTTCAAATTCGTATTGCCCGCCAGTCATCACGACGGTTAAATTTGCTTGGGGATCTAAGTCAATAACAAGAACTCGCTTCCCATCATGCGCTAATTGCGCAGATAGGTTAATCACTGTGGTTGTCTTACCTACCCCGCCTTTCTGATTTATTACGGCTAGCGTTTTCAAAGTACATCCTCGACTGGAAATGTATTTCAAATGTAATACATTTGAATGATTATGTATAGTCTCATCTAATCAAAAGTTATGAACAAAGAATCAATACACGTAAATAGTGGTTTTCGATATAACGAATAAAAATGTATTACATTTGAAATACATTTACGGGGCAAATATTTTTATAAAATTGATTAATAAAGGTTTTTCATACAGGAACGCAATGGGATAATACAATTTAATTACAACGTCACACTTTAATCTTTTAATTAAGTACCTCAATTTTGAATGCTAATAACTTATACCCATGTTATAAGTATACCTATAGTATCTATTTTTTATTACATATGGAGATGAGGAAAAATGCCGGTATTTATAGTTAATAAAAATGCTCAAAATAATGGTGACCACGAGGTTCATAACAAAACGACAGGTTGCTCATACATGCCACTACTTGAAAATCAAGTTTCGGCAGGAACTCACGCAACTTGTGCTGGAGCTGTATCTGAAGTGAAAAAAGCAAACCCTTCATTTCGAATTAATGGTTGTTACTATTGTTGCAACGCGTGCCACACTAGTTAACAATTTAAATGACGTGCGCCTATTGTTAAGATCAAAAAGGCCGCCAATTTGGCAGCCTTTTCTAATAAAAAATATAACTAAAAAATTATGCTACGCGAGCCTCAGGAAGAGCTGTAATATTTACAGGCTTATCCATGTTCTCAGCCTCCCAAGTATCAAGCTTAGCTTGCATGTTAATCCAAATAGCTACCCCAGTCCCTGTTGACTCAGCTAAACGTCTAGCCATAGCGTGGGAACATTTGGCCTTCCCATTAACAAATTCACTTAACGCCTTTCTGGTAACACCTAAGTGTTCTGCTGCCGACGTTATAGATATCCCTCTATCATCTAAAACAGTGAATTTGAAAAATTCTCCTGGATGTGAAGGTTTTCTAATCTGTCTCATTTTTTCTCCTAAAATCGAGAGATAAAATGTACCTATAATCGATTAATTATAGGTACATTTTATTGTAAGGTTGAGCTAACGGGCTTTGATTTTTTTTCCGTGATAATCCACATAATCAAGCAATATGGCGCCTTCATCATTTATTTGAAAGGTTATCCGCCAGTTACCGTTAATCTCAATACTGTAAACACCTTCACCAGACCCTTTTTTCTCAGAAAATTGATTTAGATACAAAGCCTTTAGGTCTTGGGGATGGTGAGATGAATCTATTGCATCTAATATAAATCCAATCTTTTTAACATGATTTGGATTTAGCCCTTTTGCATTATTGTCATAAAAGTAATTTTTAAGTCCTTTATGTGAAAAACTCTTGATTGCCAATCTGTATACCTCCTAATGTAAAATCTAGCATTTTCAATAAAATTCATAGCCTTATCCTTATTTGATTTAGGTGTTACCAAATAACACTTACCGAGCTATTGAATGTATTTACTCACACTAGAGTTCTTCACATAGGGTGGTCATCTGCAACAAGCAAACGGTAACCTGTAACGTTACACGTGTCAACCACATTTTAAACTGCACACAATTGGCAGTTATGTTAAATAGCCCACTTAACCACTGAAAATAGGTGTTACCCCAGCTCTAGCTAACGAAAGCTATCTTTTAGGTAGCTATTCTCATCGAAAAGGTACTGTTTGGAATTGAAAGTTTAACACCAAAAGTGCACAAAAAAAAAGCAAGTTGATGCCACTCACGTTTCGAGTAAGATTTAAGCTCAATTAAGTGTTTTCAGTGAAAACAAACTTGAATAAATTACATTTTCAAGTTATCAATAGTGAAATCAATTTCAATATGGCTAATGCGATTTAGCTTTCATAAGCTTTTTTATTTTCAAAACTCTTTCCTGCCAAGCTGTCACTTCTGGAGAACCAACTTTTTTATCCAGAAGCCCGTTAATTCCTAATTTTAAGCTCTCCAGTTCTTCCATTAACTCAACTTTAGACCTCACCTCTTCAACGGCTCCGCTCTGAAGATTACATGTTGCTTTTTTTCCTTGCAGAGAGTGTAAGTAAACCACTTAATATTTGACTGAAAAACAGCCAGCACAACAATAAACCAACACCTGAACAGCAAGACGCTCACACAATGCAAGCAAAAGGTTAACATGAGGCGTTTTTAATTTAAAAAGGAACTTTAAGATGTAGAACATATATAATGCGTCCAGCCAACAAAATGCTTTGTCAGATCAATGAGCTTGCTTTGTGGTGGGTAGCTTTATGGCTTTTGCAAGTCAACGTGAGGTTTGAGTGCTCAGAAGTGTTCTATATAAATTGATGCTACTTGGTTAAATATCTCTAATTTATTGATACCTACCAGAAATAATTGTGGAGCTAAAAGTTTTGGGTGTGACGTCAAGTAAAAGTCGAGCTTATGGCATGCAAATTTGGAAATAAATCAACTGAGAAGAAATGTCGGAACCGAGCCAATTTATGCTCAGTTCCGACATATAGCAAAAGCTATTCAGATGGTTCTCTACACTCTTCTATAGCCTGTAGAATTTGCTTTACTGAATAGCTAAACAGATTTGTAAAAAGTAAAGCTATCATTAAATACACTATACTCATAAAGTTAGGTGTATCAGATGTAAAGCTCTGTATACCATTTAATATTAGAGTAAATATCAAGAGGCCAATTACAATCATTTCTAGCCTTGAGATATTTTTCCTTACTTCAGAAAAATTCATACTCTCTCCTAAATAAACAGAATTTCGTAGCCTAAGCATAGTGAGTATTGATAGTTGCCGTTTGTGTAAGCGTGAGCCCAATTGGAGCAAATCATCCTAGGTGAACCGCCACCAATTCCGCCCCCTGCGCCAGTGCCCACATTTATTGGAGGCTCTTCGGTACTAGTGGTTTGTGGTGGGACGTCGTTATTAGCTTCACAAACTTCTAGTGCATGTTGAGCATCTGCGTTTGCAATCTGGCATCGGTTGATAGCTGAAATATACACAGCTGCGGAAGTAACTGCTGCAGATATTGCTCCCGAGCATGTTGCAACATTAACACCTGGTGTATAACAGGCTAGAAGCGCTGTTACAGACATACCTGTATAAGCAATCCCTTCAGCGACTGAACATAGGTATGCGTTGGACGATCCTTCGTACCCAATAGCCGCTTTACCCCTTTCATATTCACAAGAGCTTGCTGAATATTGTGCAGGTAAACTCTGCAAGATTTCATCAATAACTGTACGCTTTGGTGTTAATTTTGGAAGTTGCAGTTCTTCAATATCTTGCATTAGAAGAAGGTATTTTTCGTATGCTGTTTTATTAGCCGAGGTAATGTTCCAATTAGGCTTTGTATAGTCGGTTAAGTTATATAGGTTAGTGTTTGTACTGTAACTCCCAGTTTTCATGATTGAAAGCGGCATACCTCCTCCTGGAGGCTCTGGATCTGGGTTGTAAATTGGCTTGGAAACATCCACAACTTCTTCCGTGTAATAATCTACATGTCTGTAGCTGTCATCAGTAAATCTAATTCGTAAATCATTCCCGCTAGATGTTATTGAAATAACAGTATTTTCAGGAGAGGTATATTTATAATTCTGCGGATAAGTATCGTGCGATTCCAAAGTGCCGTTTTCACCTTGGTAAATCGGTAGCCATTCATCTGCTTTTACTGGTGAAATTGATATTAATAAAGCAACTGCAGCAGTCATTGTTAATAACTTCATATTGTTAAAACTCCTTTTTAGACAACTCATAATTACATATTTAAAGCATTGTGTGAACAATTTGCTTACCTAATGTGCAATTGTTAACAACCTGTTTGCATTAGCTATTTGTAATATTACTTAGTAGATAAAGAGCATTGAGGTTTAGATGGAGTAAATTAGTCGCTAAGTAACTTCATCTTTCACGAAAGATTAATTTGAATGTGTACTGTGGGTGTTGTTATGAATTTTACGTGAATAGCGCTTACCGCACTGCGGGCAGGCTTTGCCTTTGCAGCTAAAGTTCATTTTAAATTTATAAAAATTGAAGATAAGCATAACTTTATAGATTTAAGAGAGAAAAACCCCTTTACCACAAGCTATAAGCTTGTAAATTTTTCTCAGGCATCATGGTCAGCGTTCCTCACAGCTTTAAATCATTCTGGACTTATGATCCGCGGAGCTAAAGAAAGCATAATAACAGAAGGAACAGTAACTATTGTTCCATTATGCAGCTCAGGAAAAGTGTGCCCACAACCAGAATAAATAAAAGCTGACAATTTGCCTTTATCAGCACTCTAATACTAAACCGTATTGGAGTGCTCACCTTAAAAGCGCACAAAAAAAGCAAGTTGATGCCACTCACGTTTCGAGTAAGATTTAAGCTCAATTAAGTGTTTTCAGTGAAAACAAACTTGAATAAGTTACAATTTCAAGTTATCAATAGTGAAATCAATTTCAATATGGCTAATGCGATTTAGCTTTCATAAGCTTTTTTATTTCCAAAACTCTTTCCTGCCAAGCTGTCACTTCTGGAGAACCAACTTTTTTATCCAGAAGCCCGTTAATTCCTAATTTTAAGCTCTCCAGTTCTTCCATTAACTCAGCTTTAGATTTCACTCTTCAACGGCTCCGTTATAAAGGTAATATGCTGTTTTTTATCTTGCAGAGAACGTAAATAAACCGCTTCTGACTCCACGGCAGAATAGTTTTTATCAACCATATCAGTAGCGTCTAAATGCGAAATTAGCGCTTTGATTGCACCCCTGTATTTCTCTGGAACCCGCATAACAACAGTACTTTCGTATTTTGTTTTACGGCCTGCACCTGGGCGCGCACCACCATGTTGTTTCTTTTCCATTTCATCCCACCTTGATTAAGTTACAGAATCAAATATAACTTGAAAATGTTACAATATCAAGCCATTTTGATATTAAAATATTGTCCAATTAACTTCCCAAATAAACGGCTGTCACTTGTATTCGGCCATGCCCCAATTCACGTGTAATTATTTCTCTAGCAGCCTTATCAGCCGCTTTTTGTTCAGTAGTAAGCCTTCTCACTCGTATGCCAGAAACTGCAGGGCAATCGAATCCGGTTAACGTCAAGTAACGTTGATGCGCGTAGCTATGGCGTAAACCATGTCCCTTACCTAAATTAATTTGAATACAGGTATTTTCATAACGTTTCATCTGTTGAACATACGTTCGTTGCGCCGGAATAAGCGATCGGCCCTGGGTCAATTGCTTCGCCTCATTCAATACTTGGCGTTGTGCCTCAGTCAAAATAGGAATGATGCGATCTCGACCGCCTTTACACCAAGAAGCATCAAGCACTAAATGATCGCCATGATCTGCTTTTTCTGGTTGGATCTTCATGGCTTCTTCGCGCCTTAAACCAAATGCAGTTTGAAGCCTGAGGGACATTTTTAGGTGTTGATCGGGTATCAAATTCAACTGCATCTGAGTAAGGGTTACACCCTTGTTATTATTAGTAATATACTTGCGATTCTCAATGCCAAGTTTCGCGTTAGACGAAGATACCAATCCTACCTTATTAATCTTTTCGCTTAACCAACGAACATGTGCCATACGATTTTTAATGGTGCCAGGGTTGAGTCTATCTTCTTGCCATTTAGCGATCAGTGCCTCGACATGCCTTGTCTTAAGACCTTTCAGAGCAACCCCTTTAAAACCAAGCTCTACAAGCTGCCTATCTATCAACCTGATCGTTTTAAATCGCTCAGATTTAGTCGCAAATGAGTTAGTGCAGTGCTGTCTTAAAAGCTTATTCGCTTCAAATAAAAAATTAGAGGCCATAAAACACCTTGAATAAGTTACAAAATCAAAATAGTTAAATACAGAAATACAAAAAGGAAAGCGCCCCGCAGGGCGTTTTTATAGGAAAAATCATGTTCTCGGCGGGCTAATAACACGGCGACCTTCTGCATACGCAAGCGGCCATTTCGGAATTCAGTTTAGTGTTAATGCTCGTTCTTAATGCCGACAGCAGAATGAACCCATCTAAAAAATCAGATGATATTGAGCGATGTGTTATTACAGGCGAATTGCCCAGATGGTGCGGTTCTGTTGAACGCTTACACCAAATCTAGTTTTATCTAGAGACCCTAAAAAACCCTGTTGGGTTCGGAGATTATTAACTTGGGAGAGTTTAGATATGTAAGCATCGAGAGATGCGATAGGAGAAATTTGAATTTACCGCAAGCTTGATCTCTGTGCAACCCGCAACTTGCTAATAATGCGCTGAGAATGCGAAAAAATGGTTATTTCCCCGCATAAGGAGCAGCATCGGGTGTATGTCACTCCCCTATGTGGAGTGACATACACCCTACCATTTTTTCACATTTAACCCGCTTGAAATTGTAACCTTTATCAAGATTAGCTTGTGCTAATCTTGAACAAAATCATCCACTGGATACGCCTTATGTCTTTCTCTCAAATTTCAGTTCTCGTTATCCTTGTTGTCGGATTTTTCATTTGCCGTCACCTGTATTTGAAACTGCCAAAGTAAAGAATTAGCCACTTCTCACTTGCCGATAGACTTCGCTAATCGGTAAGTGCTCAGAAGGCTATAAAAAGCGTTTTAAGCCCCTTTCTTGATTCAAGCCTCACAAGTCCACGTTTTTTGGCTGAAAACTCCTCAAATCTTCATTTAGAGCCCTTAGCTTTGGTTTTGACTTCGTATTTCTGCCAGACAGTTGCGAAGCAACATGCTTTTAAACCAAAGTTCAATTCCAAACACAGGCTAACGGCCGAAGGCAAAGCGAACCCTTCCGGTTCGTTCTTTCGCTCTCGCCCCTGCCAACGGCAGGAAATGGCGAGGCATTATTTGGGGGATGCCGGAAACGAGCGTAGCGAGGGAAGGGCTGGCGGGGAGCAAGCCCCCAAGAAGGGTTCTTAATCGATGAAATTTAGATTTGTCCACAGTTCAGATCCAATAAGATCCTTATTAGATCCTAATAGATCCTAATAGATCCAAGGTGGGCTGTAGCCCTTGCACACCAAAGGATACAGCCTATCAAGGTGTATTCTGATTGGGTAAACGGTGTATTCTGATTGGGTAAACGGTGTATTCTAATTGGGTAAACGGTGTATTCTAATTGGGTAAACGGTGTATTCTAATTGGGTAAATGGTGTATGCTAATTGGGTTCTATCCATAATGGCTAAATTGTAAAATAAAAAAATAAATAAATAAAAACAAACATTTAGAGCCAAACACCTTCACCTGCACAATATTATTATTTTCTTATCCACAAATAAATAATCATAATTTCGACTCATCAAATACCTATACATATCACCGATTTTAACTGTATTAACACTCTTAAAGCATCTTTTTACCGTTCAAAAAAGAGCCAATGGTGTATGCCGAGTGGGTAAACGTCCTTTATCAAAAAATATCAATAAGTCAGAAGTCTAGGCAAATAGAGATTTGAATTTGAAAAAGATTTATAGATAAAAATGTGCAGTACGCTACTAGGAAATCAAGTAACCATGTTAAACCATAATTAGGCGTATTCTAAATGGGTTTCATGGTGTACTCTAATTGGGTTAAAAAGAAGTGGGATATATGGAAACATTAGACAAGCCATTACCTAGCGCCAATACGGAATTACTTTATAGCAATAGTAAACATCTGCTGACAATTAACAGCAATGCAAGCGTTCAGCCTAATGTTCTTCTTAGAACAGGAGTTTTTACGCCTGTGGGGCGTAGAACGAATATCAGTGATATCAAATCTCAAGACTTAAGCCAAGACCTCGTACACCTAGATTTATGCAAAAGAGAAGGGTATGACTCAGTTACAGTTAGAGGTCAACGCCTCAATATCGAAACTGATTTTAAAGTCTGGTGCGGTATTGTATTAGTTTTCAGTAAACTTGGTTACTCATCGAATACAGTCAGGATATCATTTGCTGAGTTTGCAAAAGATTGTGGTTATCCGAGCCGTCGATTCGATAAAAACTTAAGACGTCAAATCGGTGAATCTTTAGAGCGAATTCAAAGCCAGAGTCTTTCATTTCGCCGAAAAAACACGGTAAAGGCAGTCCATACCGGTATGTTATTACGTGCAATGTACGATGGTGAAGAAGATTTAGTCGAATTGATGGCTGATGAAACTCTATGGGATCTTTATTGTTTAGATTATCAAGTATTGGTTAATTTACGAATATTGGAAAAGCTACCCCGAGCAGAAGTAGCACAATGTTTGTATTTATATTTCACTTCGCTCCCCAACAAGCCTCACCCAGTATCGTTTGAACGCTTAAGAGATCGCTTGCGTCTCGAGACAACAAAAAAAGAAGCAAACCGTAAGATCAAAGCAGGCATTCGTAAACTGGAAAGCATTGGTTATTTATCAGGTAACTTCACTGCAAAAAATGGTGAGCAATACTACATAATCGATCAACGTTATAAAAAACTAGAGAAAAAATAACAGCTGTTCCATTTTGATAATGTAACCTTTTCAAAAGTTACATTATCAAGTTACGTCATTTATTGAACGGATTAACCCCTTAGTATTTATTTTTTCTTTCATATTGATCAAACCTCTAAACAACTTGGCAGCTGTAATATTTTTACCCGATTCAGCCTCTAAGGCTTCCAGCCATAAATTCAGATTTGCTTTATCATTTTCTGTTAATCGCAACGGCATAGGTGATGTGCCCGTTGTGATATTACGACGGGTTGAGACCGTGGTTATTTTCCCTTGTGACTTTGGAACATTTTGGGTTTCTTTAGCAGAACCACGTCTACTAAGCCCAGTAACACCAGTTAATTTACTCATTTTATGTATTACACTTGTTATACATTGATTCGTTGCATGACTTCTTTAGCCAAGCTCTTATAGTCAGTTAGCGTAGGGCTACTCGGCTTGTAACTCAGCAAAGTTTTACCGCATACACTGGCCTGCCCAATATCCTCAGAACGGCGAATTGTTGTAACTAATACTTTACCTTCAAGTGAAGTTAATTGTTCATCAAGAAAGTTATTGATCAGCTTATTAGCTTTAGCAAACTCATTACGAAATACCGCATAATTCACCAGCTCAGTTTCTTTCACTTCTTCTAAAGCATCTAGAAGATCTGCCAAACCATTCAGTGAGAATGAACCTCCATCAACGGGTATTAGAAACATATCAGCAGCCATCATGGCATTGACTGATGTCAAGCTAAGGTTAGGGGGGCAATCTAAGATAACTATATCAAAGTCATTAGCAATTGTTTCAAGCTGCTTTAACAAAATTCGCTCTCGGTGAACTTTGGTTAAGCTCTGTTCAATGACACGACTTAGACGTATGTCCGTGGGACAAATACACAGATTAAAAATAGCTTCACCGTTGCTTTGAGCCGGCATGATAGCCTGTTGAATTGGGCACTTTTTCGAGGATTCAAATACATCTGTAATCGAGTTTTCAAATTCGTATTGCCCGCCAGTCATCACGACGGTTAAATTTGCTTGGGGATCTAAGTCAATAACAAGAACTCGCTTCCCATCATGCGCTAATTGCGCAGATAGGTTAATCACTGTGGTTGTCTTACCTACCCCGCCTTTCTGATTTATTACGGCTAGCGTTTTCAAAGTACATCCTCGACTGGAAATGTATTTCAAATGTAATACATTTGAATGATTATGTATAGTCTCATCTAATCAAAAGTTATGAACAAAGAATCAATACACGTAAATAGTGGTTTTCGATATAACGAATAAAAATGTATTACATTTGAAATACATTTACGGGGCAAATATTTTTATAAAATTGATTAATAAAGGTTTTTCATACAGGAACGCAATGGGATAATACAATTTAATTACAACGTCACACTTTAATCTTTTAATTAAGTACCTCAATTTTGAATGCTAATAACTTATACC
The DNA here is from genome assembly GCF_025398315.1 of Shewanella phaeophyticola. Classification (GTDB taxonomy): domain Bacteria; phylum Pseudomonadota; class Gammaproteobacteria; order Enterobacterales; family Shewanellaceae; genus Shewanella; species Shewanella phaeophyticola. The sequence goes on along the minus strand of NZ_JAODOQ010000003.1, from coordinate 2,549 downwards.
CATGTTATAAGTATACCTATAGTATCTATTTTTTATTACATATGGAGATGAGGAAAAATGCCGGTATTTATAGTTAATAAAAATGCTCAAAATAATGGTGACCACGAGGTTCATAACAAAACGACAGGTTGCTCATACATGCCACTACTTGAAAATCAAGTTTCGGCAGGAACTCACGCAACTTGTGCTGGAGCTGTATCTGAAGTGAAAAAAGCAAACCCTTCATTTCGAATTAATGGTTGTTACTATTGTTGCAACGCGTGCCACACTAGTTAACAATTTAAATGACGTGCGCCTATTGTTAAGATCAAAAAGGCCGCCAATTTGGCAGCCTTTTCTAATAAAAAATATAACTAAAAAATTATGCTACGCGAGCCTCAGGAAGAGCTGTAATATTTACAGGCTTATCCATGTTCTCAGCCTCCCAAGTATCAAGCTTAGCTTGCATGTTAATCCAAATAGCTACCCCAGTCCCTGTTGACTCAGCTAAACGTCTAGCCATAGCGTGGGAACATTTGGCCTTCCCATTAACAAATTCACTTAACGCCTTTCTGGTAACACCTAAGTGTTCTGCTGCCGACGTTATAGATATCCCTCTATCATCTAAAACAGTGAATTTGAAAAATTCTCCTGGATGTGAAGGTTTTCTAATCTGTCTCATTTTTTCTCCTAAAATCGAGAGATAAAATGTACCTATAATCGATTAATTATAGGTACATTTTATTGTAAGGTTGAGCTAACGGGCTTTGATTTTTTTTCCGTGATAATCCACATAATCAAGCAATATGGCGCCTTCATCATTTATTTGAAAGGTTATCCGCCAGTTACCGTTAATCTCAATACTGTAAACACCTTCACCAGACCCTTTTTTCTCAGAAAATTGATTTAGATACAAAGCCTTTAGGTCTTGGGGATGGTGAGATGAATCTATTGCATCTAATATAAATCCAATCTTTTTAACATGATTTGGATTTAGCCCTTTTGCATTATTGTCATAAAAGTAATTTTTAAGTCCTTTATGTGAAAAACTCTTGATTGCCAATCTGTATACCTCCTAATGTAAAATCTAGCATTTTCAATAAAATTCATAGCCTTATCCTTATTTGATTTAGGTGTTACCAAATAACACTTACCGAGCTATTGAATGTATTTACTCACACTAGAGTTCTTCACATAGGGTGGTCATCTGCAACAAGCAAACGGTAACCTGTAACGTTACACGTGTCAACCACATTTTAAACTGCACACAATTGGCAGTTATGTTAAATAGCCCACTTAACCACTGAAAATAGGTGTTACCCCAGCTCTAGCTAACGAAAGCTATCTTTTAGGTAGCTATTCTCATCGAAAAGGTACTGTTTGGAATTGAAAGTTTAACACCAAAAGTGCACAAAAAAAAAGCAAGTTGATGCCACTCACGTTTCGAGTAAGATTTAAGCTCAATTAAGTGTTTTCAGTGAAAACAAACTTGAATAAATTACATTTTCAAGTTATCAATAGTGAAATCAATTTCAATATGGCTAATGCGATTTAGCTTTCATAAGCTTTTTTATTTTCAAAACTCTTTCCTGCCAAGCTGTCACTTCTGGAGAACCAACTTTTTTATCCAGAAGCCCGTTAATTCCTAATTTTAAGCTCTCCAGTTCTTCCATTAACTCAACTTTAGACCTCACCTCTTCAACGGCTCCGCTCTGAAGATTACATGTTGCTTTTTTTCCTTGCAGAGAGTGTAAGTAAACCACTTAATATTTGACTGAAAAACAGCCAGCACAACAATAAACCAACACCTGAACAGCAAGACGCTCACACAATGCAAGCAAAAGGTTAACATGAGGCGTTTTTAATTTAAAAAGGAACTTTAAGATGTAGAACATATATAATGCGTCCAGCCAACAAAATGCTTTGTCAGATCAATGAGCTTGCTTTGTGGTGGGTAGCTTTATGGCTTTTGCAAGTCAACGTGAGGTTTGAGTGCTCAGAAGTGTTCTATATAAATTGATGCTACTTGGTTAAATATCTCTAATTTATTGATACCTACCAGAAATAATTGTGGAGCTAAAAGTTTTGGGTGTGACGTCAAGTAAAAGTCGAGCTTATGGCATGCAAATTTGGAAATAAATCAACTGAGAAGAAATGTCGGAACCGAGCCAATTTATGCTCAGTTCCGACATATAGCAAAAGCTATTCAGATGGTTCTCTACACTCTTCTATAGCCTGTAGAATTTGCTTTACTGAATAGCTAAACAGATTTGTAAAAAGTAAAGCTATCATTAAATACACTATACTCATAAAGTTAGGTGTATCAGATGTAAAGCTCTGTATACCATTTAATATTAGAGTAAATATCAAGAGGCCAATTACAATCATTTCTAGCCTTGAGATATTTTTCCTTACTTCAGAAAAATTCATACTCTCTCCTAAATAAACAGAATTTCGTAGCCTAAGCATAGTGAGTATTGATAGTTGCCGTTTGTGTAAGCGTGAGCCCAATTGGAGCAAATCATCCTAGGTGAACCGCCACCAATTCCGCCCCCTGCGCCAGTGCCCAC
>NZ_JAODOQ010000002.1 GCF_025398315.1 Shewanella phaeophyticola | reverse complement strand
ATTATTGAAGGAGAAATAATATGCGAATAGGCTTTATTGGATGTGTAGAGTCAAGTTTATTAGCTTTAGAAACACTTGTTAGCATGGATAATGTTGAGGTTGTAGCCGTCATTACAAGGCGAGCCACAACTGTAAATGCAGACTTTGCGGATTTGATCCAACTATGTAAATTAAACGATATTCCATACCTATTTGAAGAACCGACTAATCGTATTATGTCTACTGAATTTTTTCGAAGATATGATTTAGATATCATTTATTGTATTGGTTGGAGTTATCTTTTAAGTAAAGACCTCTTAGACTTAACACCTCAAGGTGTCATTGGTTTTCATCCTGCAAAGTTACCTGCAAACAGAGGGCGACACCCAATTATTTGGGCTTTGGTATTAGGATTAAATGAAACTGCATCCACATTTTTTAAAATGGATGAAAGCGCTGATTCGGATCCTATTTTAAGTCAGGAGTTGGTACCTATCGATGCTGAAGATAATGCAACCTCGCTTTATAAAAAGATACTTATTACGGCAAAGAAACAAATAATAGACTTCACAAATCAATTGACATCAGGAACGGCTGTTTTCAATGAGCAATCTTCCGATTTAGCAACATACTGGAGGAAACGCTGTAAGGAAGACGGATTAATAGATTGGAGAATGTCTGCCGCAGCGATTCATAATTTAGTTCGAGCCTTAACTTTCCCATACTCAGGTGCTGAGTTTATATTGAGAGATAAATTAGTTCCTGTATTTTGCTCTACAATTGACTTAAATACTTATGCCGAAAATATTGAGCCCGGTAAGGTTTTGTCCGTAAAAGGAACGAGTATATTAGTCAAGTGTTATGGAATAAATTCAATTTGGCTACATAATTTAAATGAAGATCAATTACCTATAGTTGGAGAGTATTTGTGAAGAGTGTGTTAATCGTTGCTCCACATGCCGATGATGAAACTTTAGGCTGTGGTGGATCCATACTTAAGTTTGTTCAAGCTGGTTATGAGGTTCATTGGCTTTTGGTGACAGGGATGAGTAAAAGCTCTGGTTTTACAACAACTCAAATTGCTACAAGAAAAAAGAAATTGCGGCAGTAACGTTGGCATATGGATTTTCATCAATTAACGAATTAATGTTGCCCGCGGGTCAATTAGAAACTTTACCGATGAATCATATCGTAGAGCCTATTAGTGATGTTGTTTCAAAGATTAAGCCTGAGCAGGTCTTCACTGTTTATCGAAATGATGCACACACAGATCATAAAATTGTATTTGATGCGGTAATGTCGGCCACCAAGTCGTTTCGTTACCCGTTTGTCAAAAAAGTGCTGGCTTATGAGACTTTATCAGAAACAGATTTTGGTTTAAAACCTGAAGATGGAGGCTTTAAACCCAATGTCTTTATTGATGTGAGTTTACAGCTTGAGAAAAAATTAACTATTCTTGAAATGTATCCATCTGAAATCGCACCATTCCCCTTTCCTCGTTCACGTAAGGCTCTAGAGTCTTTAGCGTATGTTCGTGGTGTTCAAGCGAATGTTGAAGCTGCTGAAGCATTTGTGCTCATCAAGGAAATATTATGACTCTAGTGATTGCAGAAGCCGGGGTTAACCATAATGGTTCGCTCGAAATGGCATTTCAGTTAGTCGACGAGGCTGTTAACGCTGGGGCTGACATTGTAAAATTTCAAACCTTTAAAGCAACAAACTTAGTGACAGCAAGTGCCAGTAAAGCACAATATCAAATAGAGGCTACCGGTAATCAAGAGTCACAGTTAGCTATGTTAACGCGTCTAGAGCTTAGTTATGACGCGCATCACCAATTGCTTGAGTATTGTGCTTCAAAAAATATTGAATTTTTATCAACCGCATTTGATTTCGAAAGTTTAGATTTTTTAGTTGATGAAATTAAAGTGAAACGGCTGAAAATTCCATCAGGTGAATTAACCAATAGTCCGTTTGTGTTAGCGCATGCTAGAACTGGGTTAGATATTATTTTATCAACGGGAATGACAACGTTAGAAGAAGTGAAAAATGCGCTCAGTGTCATTGCCTTTGGCTATGTTTCGCCATTAGAGATGCTGCCTTCATTGGCAAATTTTGAGCTGGCTTTTCAATCGGATGAAGGTCAAAAAGCTCTATCCGGTAAAGTGACCATTTTACACTGCACTACAGAATATCCTGCGCCATTTGACGAAATAAACTTGAACGCCATGGATACACTCAAACAAAGCTTCGGGTTACCTGTTGGTTATTCAGATCACAGTCAAGGTATTGCGATTCCAATTGCTGCAGTAGCTAAACAGGCTGTAGTAATTGAAAAACACTTTACGCTCGATTGTTTATTGCCAGGCCCAGATCATCGAGCGTCTATAGAACCGTTGCAATTAAAAATGATGGTGGATTCTATCAGACAAGTTGAAAAAGCGTTGGGTCATGGTATTAAGAAGCCCACTATATCTGAAGCTAAAAATATAATTATTGCCCGAAAAAGTATTGTGGCACAAACAGATATAAAAAAAGGTGAGCCATTTAATGTCAGTAATTTGACAATGAAAAGGCCTGGAAGTGGTATGTCTCCGGATATATTTTGGCAGCTGACTTCCGGCCAAGTAGCATCAAAAAACTATCGGTCAGGGGATTTAATCGATGAGTAAGCCATTAATCATGATTGGATCAGGTGGCCATGCAAGCGTATTAATGGATCTACTTCATCTTAACGGCTGTAATGTTATTGCATATGTTTCGTCTGAGAAAAACAATAATAATCAGATGTTTGAATCGATACAGTACTTAAGTGATGATGACGATATAGGTCAATTTAATCCTGATGATGTACTTTTGGTTAATGGCCTTGGGAGTTTACCGAAACAACAAAACCGAGAAAAAGTGGCGGCATTTTTCTCTAAATTAGGTTTTAGTTTTGCAACGGTTATATCACCACACGCGATTGTATCTTCATCTGCATATTTGGCACAGGGTGTGCAGGTAATGTCTGGAGCCATTATCCAAACGGGTGCGTATATTGGTGAAAACAGTATTATTAATACTGGTGCTATAATTGAGCACGACTGTAATGTTGGTGCGAATAACCATATTGCACCTCGCGCGACACTTTGTGGCAATGTAACTACACAAGATGATGTTCATATAGGCGTGCATGCCTGTGTGATACAAGGTGTTGATATTGGTAAAAATGTTGTTGTGGGTGCTGGCGCTAGCGTTGTGACAAATGTTGAAGAAAAATCGGTTGTATACGGGCATCAGGCATTAATAAGAAAAAAGGAATGAAACGTTATGAAAAAGCATTGGAAAGATGTTGCTTTAGCGCCGAAGCAGTCCATTCGTGATGCTTTAGAAATTATTAACTTTCATGCTCTACAAGTTGCTTTAGTTGTCGATGACAATGATCAATTGCAAGGTGTTGTTACTGATGGTGATATAAGACGAGCTTTATTAAACAACCTTACTCTTGACCAGTCTGTGGCTCTCGTCATGAACCGCAATCCAATTACTGCGACGTTTGATACGCCCAAGCAAAAACTCATCCGCTTAATGGAGCAAAAAAGCATTTTAGCGATTCCATTGATTAAAGGTGGAAAAGTGGTCGATCTTCAAACGTTTAAACAGACGTTGAATCAACCTTATTATGATAACCCAGTGCTCATTATGGCTGGGGGCTTTGGTACGCGTTTACGCCCTCTTACAGATAATTGTCCTAAACCTATGTTAAAACTCGGTAATAAACCGCTTTTAGAAATGACAATTCTGAATTTTGCCAAAGCAGGGTTCATAAACTTTTATATTTCAACTCATTTTATGCCAGAACAAATTAAAGATTATTTTGGTGATGGCAGTCGCTTGAATGTCAACATTACTTATATTCATGAAGATTCCCCTCTAGGTACAGGTGGCGCTTTGGGGCTATTGCCAAATGACATCCCAGATTTACCGCTTATTATGATGAATGGTGATGTGCTTACAAAAGTCGATGTTCAGCGTTTACTTGAGTTTCACAATGAAAACCAAGCCCACGCCACTATGTGCGTTAGGGAATATGAGTACCAAATTCCCTATGGCGTGATTAATGGTAATGGTAATACCGTTGTGAGTATAGAAGAGAAACCGACACAACGATTTTTTGTCAATGCTGGTATTTATGTCGTCTCACCAGAAATCATCAAGCAAGTGAGTGAAAACCAAGTGATTGATATGCCCACGCTACTAGATAACAAGATCCAAGTGGGTGGGAAAGTGCTTATGTTTCCATTGCATGAGTATTGGTTAGACATAGGTCGATTAAATGACTTTAATCGAGCACAGGCTGATATATATGCTTTAGGAATGATGTAATGTTCAATGGTAAAAAAGTTTTAGCGTTGATTCCTGCTCGTGGCGGTAGCAAACGCTTACCAAGAAAAAACTTGCTATCATTAGATGGAAAACCATTAGTTAACTGGTCAATTGATTTGGCTTTAGCTAACCAGTTCATCGATTGTGTGATTTTGAGTACTGATGATCCTGAAATAGTATCTGTAGTTGATGAGCGAGTATTCATTCCGGAGTTAAGACCTGATTATCTTTCAACAGATTTATCAACCACATTAAGCGTACTGTTATATACAATTGAAAAATTCGGACAAGGTTTTGATATTTTAATGGTCTTACAGCCGACTTCCCCTATTCGTAAACAAGAACATATTAATGAGGCTTTGAGTGTGTTTTGTACCAACAGTGCTTTTTCAGTGGTGTCTGTTACTCAATGTGAACATCCTCCTATATGGTCTAATACATTGCCAGAAAATGGTATGATGGATGGGTTTATTAAATCAGAAGGACTCAAACGTTCTCAAGATTTAGATATATTTTATAGATTAAATGGTTCAATTTATATTTATGATATTCATGAACTTCTAAAAGTAAAACATGTTAATTTTACTGAAAATACTTATGCTTATAAAATGGATAATATGTATTCAATTGATATTGATAACAAAATTGACTTTGAAATGGTTGAGTTCTTTGTACAGAAATATCAATTAGGGATAGATTATTAATCTGTAATACTCATGGTATCCTAACCTTTAATTCCCCCTTTGCTTAGTTTACATATTTTATATGTGAGTTTATTTTTACCTATCGAATTCTCTTTGTTTTTTACGCTATAATTGCACCTCATTTTAGTTTGCCTGGAGCAGTTGTTTGTCACACTCATATATTCCGTTTGATCTTTATAAGCGTAAGTGGATTTTTAACCATAAAGATTTGCCCGTGTCAGATGATGACAAGGCGTTGATTAAGCCATTGGCTGATAAAAGTGCCATGGAAGTCTGGAATAAGTGGATAAGCAATAAAAGCAGCCGTGCTGAACAATTTGCTAAAGGTGATTGGCCAGCAAAGCAAGATGCTTGGAGCGCAACTGAACATTGGCAATCAGCGTGGGATTCAAATGATAACGCCTTGCCAGAAGCCATTCTTGAGCATATTCAATGGCCAGATGATGCGGTTGTTTATTTTTGCTATGAAAAATATCAAGTGATTGAAACACGCTGGGATGTGTTTGTGCGTAACTGGAAGTGCTTTTTGTTTTTTGATGATGATCCTATTCTAATGGCACCTAAACACAAACAAGCGCTGATGTTTGAGCAAAACGGTCAATATAAATTGGGCATGCGTGGCTAATCGACCTTGGTGCCTTTATGGCGCAGTTTCTCCCACCTAAAGCATAAAATACATAACTATAATGAGAATATATGAAACTTAATCAATTAATTGGGTTAGCTTTTGCTGTGATGTTGCCGGTTGTTGCT